>NZ_JASCOY010000209.1:0-1221 GCF_029960075.1 Pseudomonas sp. PS02290 | reverse complement strand
GAGCTTGCTCGCGAATGCGGTACGTCTGCGATGGATGTGGTGACAAATACACCGCATTCGCGAGCAAGCTCACTCCTACAGGGGACCGAGGCAGTCTGAGATGCCGTTGAAACACCCAATACTCGGGCGTTTTCCGCGGAAACAATAACGTATACGAAATACCTTTATCCAATCAGGAGTCAATCATGAGCCAGTCCGTGTCCTGGAGCGGGGTCTTCCCTGCCGTTACCACGCAATTCAACGACGATTTCTCCCTCAATCTGGAGGCCACCCATAAGGTCATTTCCAATTTGGTGCGCGATGGCGTATCGGGGCTGGTGATCTGCGGGACCGTGGGGGAAAACACCTCGTTGAGCGTCGCCGAAAAGATCAGCCTGGTGGAAGCCGCCAAAGACGCCTCGGCCGGGCGCGTGCCGGTGATTTCCGGCATTGCCGAGTTCACCAGCGCCAATGCCAGTGCTGTCGCCAAAGAGGTGCAGAAAGCCGGTGCCGACGGGATCATGCTGATGCCGGCGCTGGTGTACTCGGCCAAACCCTTCGAAACCGCCACGCACTTCCGCACCGTGGCCGCCGCCACCG
Organism: Pseudomonas sp. PS02290; assembly: GCF_029960075.1. Lineage (NCBI taxonomy): Bacteria > Pseudomonadati > Pseudomonadota > Gammaproteobacteria > Pseudomonadales > Pseudomonadaceae > Pseudomonas > Pseudomonas sp. PS02290. The sequence continues at coordinate 642 of NZ_JASCOY010000209.1, read as the reverse complement.
ACCTGCCGATGATGGTTTACAACAACCCGCCGATCTACAAGAACGACGTCACGCCGGACATCCTCATCTCCCTAGCGGACTGCGACACCATCGTGTGTTTCAAGGATTCATCGGGGAACACCAACCGCTTTATCGACGTGCGCAACGAAGTGGGGGATCGCTTCGTGCTGTTTGCCGGACTCGATGATGTGTTGGTGGAAAGCGTTGCGGTGGGCGCGGTGGGCTGGGTGTCGGGGATGTCCAACGCCTTCCCGAAAGAGGGCGAGACGTTGTTCCGTCTGGCCAAGGCCGGGCGCTTTGCGGAGGCGATGGCGCTGTATGAGTGGTTCATGCCGCTGCTGCACCTGGATGCGCGTCCGGACCTGGTGCAGTGCATCAAGCTGTGCGAAGCAATCATGGAACGCGGCAGCGCCCTCACCCGCCCACCGCGTCTGGCGCTGCCGGACAGTGATCGGGAATATGTGGAGAAGTTGATGAAGACCGCGTTGGCGAACAAGCCGGTGTTGCCGGATGTGGGTCTTTGATGCGCTTGGTTTTTGGGTGAACCGATCCGCGTGTTTTGGCGTAGATCTGTGGTGTTCAAACCGGCCTCTTCCCGGCTGAAGCCGGTCCTACTGACGGAACTCGCGACCGTAGTAGGAC
>NZ_JASCOY010000208.1:0-1357 GCF_029960075.1 Pseudomonas sp. PS02290 | reverse complement strand
ACAGCTCGATGGTATCGCCCACGCGCGTCACGTCGGGCAGCTTGGCGGTCAGCATGACCGGACGCGTGGGGTCGGACAGTTGCAGATAACCCAGACCGCGGCGCGGGTTGTCTGGGGTGTCATCGAAAGAGCTGAAGACCAGAGGGTTAAGTGCTCTGGGGCTGGCCGAGCCGTTTGACTGACGGGGCGCGCGGGGGAGGTTTTCTATTTTCATGGGAATCGTCCTTGAAACGGTGATGTCGGGTTTCAGTATCGGGCGGTGTGGATAAGGTGTCTGCTGTCAGAAGTGACAGTACGGCCGTGGCTTAATTGAACACCACCAGTAAAGGAAGGGCCTGGCAGCTGTATATCGCGGATGGAAATTAGCGCTATGAGGAAATGGTCTGAGGCTTAACGTGAGGGGCCTGATGTATTTAAGGATATAAATAAATCAGACCCCTTTGCCCTATCAATCAGACCCCTTAATTATTTATCCAATCAAATGATGATTAAACGACTTGTCTCATCGAGACATAATCGATTCTAAAGTCGTTTCCGTCAGAGCTGGAATTGTCGTTCCAAATGCTAAGAGTTACTTGAGTGTCGTCGGTAGAATGGAAGCTCCCGTTGCCGATATACCATTGGTCTTTGTTCGGCATTTCAAGCCAAGGACCGATACGTGAGTTGTTGATTAATAGTATGAATTGTGGGCGAGTAGGCCCGCTGTAGACTCTCAGTGCGGAGAATTCAAAGCTATATGTCTTCCCTGCCAGTAAGTTGATAGTGCGGGAGATAACGTTTCCGCTCCAGTTAAACCCTCCTGGTGTGCCGCAGTATAACGACCCTTCCCTCGGCGTTAAATTTTGCACGTACGGGCCTTGGGGGGTCCAACCTTGAAAAGTATTATCGTCAAAATTCCATATGGTTAACGTCGGGATGATTGTGAATCGTCTCTCGTTGGATCTTAGTTTTCCGCTAATAGTCTGAGCGTAAAAGCGGTGGTTACTGTTAGCAAGGTATGTTCCCCATCTGGTACTCCAGTTTCCATTGGAATCGGTATCCACAACCTCCAGTTCATCATCATTGTCCAATATTCGGACTTGATAGTTCTTAGTTCCCGTGCCGCTGATTTTCCCACTGGTTTCTGTGGTGCTGGCACCGTCCGGTATTTCAATGCCGTCCGCGCCGATGACTGACGTGATGGTTGGCGCTATTTCTGTTGGTTTAGCAATCACAGTATAACTCTGCACTGGAAACGCCCGGCGCGTTAGCCCGCCATCAAACGACACTTCGAGTATCAGTCTTAACGTCGAACCATCGGTTAGGTTAATGAGGTAATCATCCTTTGAAACCGTCGTAGCTTGGGCGCCCGGACTGC
>NZ_JASCOY010000207.1:0-1379 GCF_029960075.1 Pseudomonas sp. PS02290 | reverse complement strand
CAGCCTTCGGCCGCGTCGCCGGCAGAGCCGCCCGCCGCCGAGCGGGTGGCCACCGTCACCCTGCGCCTCGCGGTGGTGAATAACAGCAAGTTCGTGCGCGGCCGGAAGCGGGCCACGGAGAACATTGAGCGCTACTGCCTGGAGCCCTATGGCATGAAGCGGCTGGATGCCGGCCACTATGAGTTGACCATTCCGTATCGGAGCGACGATGAGCTGGACAAGAGCGTGCATGACCTGCTGACCGAGATCAGCCAGGAGGCCGACATGCGCAACTGTTTTGTCGAGATGGGCGCCTGGGAAGAAGACACCGAAAAGCGTTGGTAGGGCTTACGTTGGTTTTTGGTTCCATTGCTCCCCAAACCCCAACTTCACCGCTTCGGTAAAGGCTTCCATCGTGTTGGCGATGTTCTCGAAGCGATAGCGGTAGTTGCGCGCCGGCGGCACTTCGGTGAGGCCGAACCCCGGAAGGTCGGGCGCGATGACGTGATAGTTGGCGGCCGCAAGCTTCGGGATGAGATCGCGGAACATGTATGACGAGCCACCGAAGCCCATGAGCAGCAGCACCTGCGGGCCTTCGGCGGGTCCGGCCTCGCGGTAGAAGACGCGCACGCCGTCGACGACAGCATAACGGTATGCGACCGGCGTGCTTGCTGCAGCGGCTGCTGGAGCCGCTGTGGGTGCAGCGTGCGAGGCGAGCGATGCGCCCAGGCCAAGACCGATGGTCGTTGCGACCAGTCCGGCGCTAAGAAGGCGACGCGCAGAGCGAAGCCAGTTGAACGTGTCGAATGAATTCATGCTGGTTCCTTAAAAAAGTGTGGGTGCCGCGTTGGATTCAGCGGCGTTGGATCAACTCGATTCGGTAGCCGTCGGGGTCGTCGACGAAAGCAATCACGTCGGGCTCGCTGCCATCCGCTGGGCGGCTGCTCAGTGGACCGGCGGGCCGGCTGACGCTCGCGCCGAGCTGCTTCAAGCGCTCTACGGCGGCATACACGTCATCCACGGCCAAGGCGATATGACCGTAGGCGTTTCCACGCTCGTATTCGCTGCGACCCCAGTTGTGGGTGAGCTCGATCACGCTGTGATCGGCCTCACTGCCGTAGCCCAGAAAGGCGAGCGTGAACTGGCCGTCCGGGTAGTCCTCGCGGCGCAACACGTCCATACCGAAAACCTCGGTGTAGAAGCGCAGGGAGCGATCCAGGTCGCCCACGCGCAGCATGGTGTGCAGAAGGCGGCGCGGCAGTGCTGCCTCAACTTCGGGTGTCACGTCTGTGCTCCTTGAAGAAGCGGCGCCGTCGGTCTGTGCCGGCGGCGCCGCCTTGAGAGGTCGTCCGGCGCCCCCCCGCTCAGCGGGTGCCCCCGCTGCTTAGCGCTGGCTTCAG
>NZ_JASCOY010000206.1:0-1448 GCF_029960075.1 Pseudomonas sp. PS02290 | reverse complement strand
CGGCGGGGCGGGCGGGGGCGCGGGCCGCAAAAATTTTTGGGGGGCGCGCGGGCCCCCCCGCCCCCCGGCGCTGTTACCCTCCGCGTCCTGATTCACGCCACATCCGATCGACCGCTCCGCGAGGACCGGTCGTTTTGTCGTTCTGGAGATTTCATGTTTTTCCCCATCTACCTGCTGTCGGCTGCGGGTTTTACCGTGCTGACCACAGAGTTCGTCATCGTCGGTCTGCTTCCCGCCATCGCCCGCGACCTGGCCGTCACCATCCCCCAGGCCGGCTTGCTGGTCACGCTGTTCGCCTTCACGGTGGCCTGCTTCGGACCGTTCCTGACCGCGTATTTTTCGCGCTTCGAGCGCAAGCGCCTGTTTATTTCGGTGCTGATCATGTTTGGCGTCTCCAACGCCGTTGCCGCGCTGGCGCCCAACATTTGGGTGATGGCCGCCGCGCGGCTGATCCCGGCCCTCGGGCTGCCGGTGTTCTGGGCCCTGGCCAGCGAAACCGCCGTGGACATCGTTGGCCCTGACCACGCCGGCCGCGCGATTGCCAAGATCGGTTTCGGTATCGTCTGCGCCACGGTGTTCGGTATCCCCGTCGGCACCTTGATCTCGGACGCCATCGGCTGGCGCAGCGCCTTCGCCGTCCTCGCGGTGATGGCGTTCGCCAAGGCGCTGCTGCTGTTCATTTACCTGCCCCGCAGCGTGCACAAGGATCAGGCCTCGTTCCGCAGCCAGTTCCGCATTCTGCGCAGCCCGTTGATGCAGGGCCACGTGCTGCTGTCGGTGCTGGTCTTCAGCGGTATGTTCACCGCCTACACGTACCTGGCGGACATGCTCGAGCGCCTCGCCGGCTTCAACGGCACGGTGGTCGGCTGGTGCCTGATGTGTTTCGGCGCGGTGGGCTTGCTGGGTAATTCACTCGGCGGGCGGTTGGTGGATCGCCACCCACTGATCGCCAGCCTGACCTTTTGTACGTTCATGATCGGCGGCATGGTCATGGTGGTGCCGAGCATGCATTCCCTGCCTGCGCTGGCCCTGGCGTTGGCCGTGTGGGGCGCAACCCAGGCGGCGCTGTTTCTGGTCAGCCACGTCCGGCTGATGAAAGCGGCGCCACAGGCCCCGGCCTTCGCCGCATCGCTCAACATCGCCGGGGCCAATCTGGGCATCGGCATTGGCGCGATCATTGGCGGGCGGGTGATCGATCATCTGGGCCTTGGCAGTCTGGGCTTCGCGGCGGCTGGCATCATTCTGCTGTCGATTCTGCTGGCCCTGCTGCTGATGACCGTCCGCCCAAACCCCGCAGCCTGCGACGCCTAGTCCGGGAACAACTGGTGGCGTGCGCCTTCGGTAATCGCGACGATGCCGGGGTGCCTGACCTTGCGCTCGACCGAGATCGCGTAGAACGACTCGGTCACGGCATCGGTATGGCCGATCAGCTCGACGTCGTATTGCTC
>NZ_JASCOY010000205.1:0-1697 GCF_029960075.1 Pseudomonas sp. PS02290 | reverse complement strand
CCCGGGCCCGTATAACCCGGCGTTATCCAAACTCGGGCCGCGCGGTACCGCGGCGCGCCAGGCATGGGATGTCGATGTACCCCCAGCGCAGGCGGCGATTACGCCACTTTTTCGTTCTTCTCCTGCTCACGCCGCGCGACCAATTCGCGTGTCAGCGGGATCAGCTTTTTGCCGTAATCGATCGCGTCTTCCAGCGGATCAAAACCGCGAATCAGGAACGTCGTGATTCCCAAGTCGTAATAATCCAGCAGCGCCTCGGCGACTTGCTCTGCGGTGCCCACCAACGCGGTGGAGTTGCCTTTCGCGCCGAGCAGCCCGGCAATGCCGGTCCACAAACGTTTGTCCAGACGCGCGCCCTGGGCCGCAGCTTCCAGCAAACGCCGCGAACCTTCATTCGGCGGTTCGCGTCGTTCGAAGCCGGACGCTTGGGCGAGTGCCTTCGCCCGCTCAAGAATATCGTCCGCACGCGCCCAGGCCTTTTCCTCCGTCTCCGCCAGAATCGGCCGCAACGACAGGCTGAAACGTACCGTCCGGCCGTGCTTTGCGGCTTCAGCCCGCACCTGTTTGACGATGTCCCTGACTTGCTCGTAGGTCTCGCCCCACAGCGCATAGACATCGGCATGCTTACCGGCAACTTCCAGCGCAGCCCGCGAGGCACCCCCGAAATACAGCGGAATATGCGGCTGCTGCGGCGACTTGACCAACGAATGAGCGCCCTCGAACTGGTAATAATCACCGTAGTGATCGAACGGCTTGTTGGCCGTCCATTCCTGGCGCACCACGCCGAGGTACTCGTCCGTGCGGGCGTAACGCTCATCCTTGCCGATGAAACTGCCGTCAGCGCGCAGCTCCTGATCGTCCCCGCCCGTAATGATGTGCACCGCAATACGCCCGCCAGTGAACACATCCAGCGTGGCGAATTGCCGAGCGGCGACGGTGGGTGAGATAAAACCCGGACGGTGTGCGACGAGAAACTTCAATATTGTCGTGACGCTGGCCGCGTAAGACGCCACGAACGCACTGTCCGGGCTGTTGGAATGGTAGGCAACCAGTGCACGATCAAAGCCCGCCTCTTCATGGGCACGGGCGACTTTCTCCACATACTCAGGCTGGACCGCCGGCCCGCTGCGTGGATGAATCTCCGACCCGGACTGGGTCGCGATATAACCGATGAACTCGACGCTCATGACAATTCCTCGTGCTGATGGAACAACCTGCACCAGGGGGAGGGCGCGGGTGCGAGTCAGCAACATAGGGGGAAGTCGAGGGTCTGTGAAATTCGATTTGGCGCTAAGCTAATTATAAAAAATATGCATTTAGCTGGCAGGTAAGATCACAAAATGTTTTGTTGAGCGGCAGAGCCACTGCCAAGCTCAATGACGACGCGGAGCGTCTTGGGCTGCATTCCCACGCAGAGCGTGGGAACGATCAATTCGCGGCGCCCGTGCTGACCTCTTCCCGGCTAAAGCCGGTCCTACAAATGCGCGCAGTCATAAGGACCGGCGGCGCCCCCCGTAGGACCGGCATCAGCCGGGAAGCCTTTGATCCGCCCTTGATCTTGATCTTCATACGCAGAAGGCCCAGACACCGCCAAACGCGACTTGGGTGCAGGCTGAACGCAGGTTTCGCGGAGTGGGCCGAGCCGCATGGATGCGGCGAGAGCGCCGTCAGGACATGGATGTCCGTTCGGCGCGGGC
>NZ_JASCOY010000204.1:0-1917 GCF_029960075.1 Pseudomonas sp. PS02290 | reverse complement strand
GTGGGGCAACAGTAATCGGCACGCTGGTTACACTTCTTGGTGCGCCGCCAAGTGCTGGCGGCGCAAACTGGTCAGGTTCCGGCGTTCCAAGCGGTGGCTCCCCACAGCCAGGCGGATTCCCTTCCGGCGGTTACGGAAACGATGGGGCAGCTGCCTTCAATGGTGGTGTGGGCTCTGGAGGGGCTGGCGCATCCACTCCATTTGGTGGGGGGGGAGGCGCGGGACGTTCGGGCACAGCGGGCGCGGGTGGCTTCCCAGCTTCAGGTTTTGGCAGCGGCGGCGGTGGCGGTGGCGGTGGATACGGCACTGGCGGTCAAGGTGCAAACGGTGGCCCAGGTGGGCCAGGTGCACCGGGCGTAGCGTTCTTGGAGTGGTGATTTAGATGGCAAATTATGCAGTGTTGAACGTTGCTACCAGGATTGTTGAAAACCTCATCATTTGGGACGGATCGGAGGAATCCGGATGGTCTCCATCGGAGGGCTCAATCGCAATTGCGTACTCCGACGAAAATCCGGCAGGGATTGGATACTCCTACCTTGAAGGAAAATTCGTTCCACCGGCCCAGCCTGAGCCGCCAGCCCCGACCCCGGCCGAGATCCTCGAACGCAACACAGGGATGAGAGACTCACTTTTAGCTCGAGCTACTTTGGCAATTGCGCCTTTGCAGGATGCAGTGGATCTGGATGACGCTACTACCGCAGAAGTGGCGCTGCTCAAGAAGTGGAAGCAGTACCGGGTAGCGGTGAATCGCTTTGATCTCACGACCGAGAACTTGAGCTGGCCCGACCAGCCGCAGTAATACCCACCCGCTTAAAGCGACTTTTTTTGCCTGGAGAAAATTGATGACCGGTATGGTTTTGGATAGGTGCGCAGTCTAGGAAGATTATGCGTCGGGCTGGCGCTTCCGCCTCGGGGCATGCTGCTGCCTCGGCGAGCTCTCATCCACATTCAAAAAATGTAACTGTCGTGCCCAGCGGGCTGCTTCATCGACAGCATCGAAGAAATACTCTTTACCGTCGGGGGCCGTGACCATGTAGACGACTTCAATTCTAAGGACTTTGAAGTGCGCAGGCCTCTCGTCTCCTGTGATCCTTTGAAAGTGAAGCGACATATCGATCTCCGATTGGAGCGTCAGAGTAACCGGCTCTGCGTATTCCGGAAATCCCTCAAACGAATTGATTAAATTTTTCTGCCCGCGCGCTGCGGGCTTTTTTTCGCCTGGAGAAAATGTGATGACCGTGACTGAGAAAGATCGCGATGTGTTGGCGCGCACGCTGTGGGAGTTGGCATGAGAGAAATTCCACTGCCGGCCGGCGTCAGCGTTGATGGACTTGTATGGAGGCTGTGTCACGCCACCAGCGATTATGAGGTCAGCGAGTACGGGCATGTCCGCCGCAGGACTCCCGGACGCAAAACATATCCCGGCAAGATCCTTTCATTTTGCTGGCACCGCGCCGGCTACCCCCGCTTCAAGCTCACGATCAACGGCAAGCACGAGTACTTCGAAGCTCACAGGCTCGTGGCGTTTGCGTTTGTGGGTGAGCCCCGCTGGCCTGGCGCAGAGGTTGCCCATGGCGATGGCAACCCGGCCAATAACCATCACACAAACCTTTCTTGGAAAACACATCAAGAAAACGAGCAGGACAAGCAGGCTCACGGAACCACACCTGCTGGCGAAAGAAACGGCGCCGCAAAACTTACCGAGGATCGCGTGCGTGACATCCGGTCAAGGCGTTCGGACGGGCTCACTCTGGCGGCCATTGGTGATGAGTTCGGCATCGCTTTTCAGACCGTCTCAAAAATCGTAAACGGAAAGTCGTGGAGGCACTGCGCATGATCGTGACTGAGAAGGATAGAGATGTTCTGGCCCGGACACTGTTCGGCGAGGCCCGCGGGGAGGGGCTCGCCGGGATGGTG
>NZ_JASCOY010000203.1:0-1979 GCF_029960075.1 Pseudomonas sp. PS02290 | reverse complement strand
TGGAGCGCGCGCGGCGCCTGTTGGCGGATGCGGAGCAGGCGCTTGAGGACGTGGAGCGTCAGGTGCAGGGCTTGGCCGGGCGTGTGCGGCTGGGTGCCTCCACAGGGGCCATCGCACAGTTGATGCCGCAAGCTTTGGAGACGTTGGGCCAACGCCATCCCGCTATCGATGTGCAGGTCGCGGTGCTCACGTCGCAGGAAACTTTGAAGAAGCTTGCCGAGGGCTCTTTGGAGATCGGTCTGGTCGCGCTGCCACAGACCCCGGTGAAGGAATTGCGGATCGAGCCATGGCGGCGGGACCCGGTCATGGCCTTCTTGCCGGCTCGCTGGGAATGCCCGGATGTTGTGACCCCCGGTTGGCTGGCCGCCCAGCCATTAATTCTGAATGACAAAACTACTCGGCTTTCGCGCTTGACCTCGGAGTGGTTCGCCAGTGATGGACGGCAGCCCACGCCGCGTATTCAACTGAACTACAACGATGCGATCAAAAGCCTAGTGGCGGCCGGTTATGGTGCGACGTTGTTGCCGCATGAAGCCTCCACGCCATTGCCCGATACCAGGATCGTCATGCGGCCATTACAGCCCTTATTGTGGCGTCAACTTGGTATTGCCCACCGTGGTGGGGACGTCGAGCGGCCTACGCAACATGTGCTGGATGTGTTGTGGGGGTTGAGTGCGGGCTAGGGCGATGTTGTCAGAGAAAGGACCGCTTTCGACCCGGTCATACGGTGATTGAGGTCCCAGGCGTCAGCTACCGCACCTGAAGCCGTCGTTCATCGCTCCAAAGCCGGTGCCTGTCTCCGTTCGCCCAGGCCAGGGTGTCGTAGTACTTGTGCAGCAGCTCGGTAATGGCGGCGGTGTCGTCGGTCATGGGGTTTCCTTGGGGTTGGCGGTGAGGACTGCCTGGACGCGTGCTTGCAGCGCGGGCAGCACGTCTTGTTGGAACCAGGGGTTGCGCACCAGCCAGCGATTGTTGCGCGGGCTAGGGTGAGGCAGGGGGAACGCTTGCGGCCAGTGCTCGCGCCAGGCTTCGACCACCCGGGTGAGCGGCGTCTTGCCAGTACCGAGGTGGTAGTCCATGGCGTAGCTGCCCAGCACGATGACCAGCGACAGGCGCTCGAAACGCTGCATGAAGGCTTCGCGCCAGGCGGGGGGCGCACTCCGGGCGTAGCGGCAGGTCACCGCTTTTGCCGGTGCCCGGATAACAGAAGCCCATGGGCAGAATGGCGATGCGGGTAGGGTCGTAGAAGGTGTCGCGGTCCACGCCCAGCCAGGCGCGCAGACGCGCGCCGCTGGCGTCGTCGAAGGGCACGCCTGAGGCATGGACCCGGGCCCCCGGTGCTTGGCCGGCGATGAGGATGGGCGCACTCGGGTGAAACTGGAAGACCGGCTGCACGCCGTGTGGCAGATGCGGTGCGCAGCGCGTGCAGGCGCGGACGTCGGTCAGAAAGGCGTCGAGTGTCGGCATGGCGCGCTTCCGGAAAGGGTGGCTCGCGCAGGACGGAGGTGCCATCCTGCGCGAAGCGTAACCCGGCAGCAAGTCAGTGCTGGGTCAGTGTCGGATAGCCCTGGATGAATACGCGGTCGGTCTTGGCCGCCGGCACATGGCAGCCCATGCAGTCGGCTTCGTAGCTGACGGCGACATTCTTGGCGGGGGCGTCGGCCTTGAACAGCGCCCAGCCCCAGCCGTCGCCCCACAAGGGGTTGCTGGCGAAACGGCCTTTGGCGTCCTTGACCATCACGAACCACACGGCCGCATCGGAACCCCAGACCACAGGGTTGCCAGTGGTCATGGCGCTGGTTTCGAGCTTGCGGATCTCTTTCACCAGCGTGGCGCCGTCCAAGAACTTGCCGGTCTTGCGGTAGTGCTCGGCCGAGGCCTTTAGTCGCCGGCCGTGACGGCCAGTGGCAGGACGAGGGCGCTGGCGAGCAGAGCGCCGGTGAGTGCGATTTTCATCGTGTTCTCCTTATATGCCTATG
>NZ_JASCOY010000202.1:0-2637 GCF_029960075.1 Pseudomonas sp. PS02290 | reverse complement strand
CCTGGGAGCCAGGCGCCCGACGAAATATGTGTCGCTGCCCGAGCAGAGCCGGGCAGCGAGGCCTGTCAGTAAGCGCCCATGTAGTCGCGCTTGCCGACTTCCACGCCGTTGTGGCGCAGCAGGTCATAGGTGGTGGTGACGTGGAAGAAGAACTGCGGCAGCGAGTAATGCAGCAGGTAGGTCTGGGTGCTCAGACGCTTTTCTTTATCGGTGCCAGGGCGCAGGACGATTTCCCGCGCTTCGTTGCCATCGACCTGTTCGGCCTTGATCGTGTCGAGGAACGCCAGCACTTTGGTCAGCAGCGCTTGCAGGTCGGCGAAGGTGGTTTCGGTGTCTTCGTACTTCGGCGGCTCGAGGCCTGCCAGTCGTGCGCCGGCGCCTTTGGCGAAATCAACGGCAATCTGCACCTGACGCACCAGCGGGAACATGTCAGGGAACAGACGCGCCTGCAGCAGGGCATCCGGCTGAATGTTTTTGGCGGTGGCGTGGGCTTCGCCTTTGGCCAGGACGGCGCTGAGGGCGGTGAGCATTTGCTTGAAGACAGGGATCGAAGCGGCGTAAAGAGAAAGGGTCATGGCAGTTCCTCGGGAAATGAGTCGCACGGAGACGGACGCGAACGCGGCTTGTCTTTTACCTCATCCAGCCCCTACCCTCATAGCCTTTTCAACGCCTGGGGAATGGGTCATGTCCGAAGAGCTGGATTCCGAAAACACCGTTGAAGCCCCGGATGCGCTGAAGCTGAGCAGCACCGAAGTGCGCATTCTGGGCTGCCTGATCGAGAAGCAGGCGACCCATCCCGAGACCTACCCCCTGACCCTCAACGCACTGGTGCTGGCCTGTAACCAGAAGACCAGTCGCGAGCCGGTGGTGAACCTCACGCCCGGCCAGGTTGGCCAGAGCCTGCGCGCACTGGAAAGCCTGCAACTGACGCGTCTGGTCATGGGCAGCCGGGCGGACCGCTGGGAACACCGCGTCGACAAGACGCTGGAGCTGGTGCCGGCGCAACTCATCCTGACCGGCCTGCTGTTGCTGCGCGGCCCGCAAACCATCAACGAGCTGTTGACCCGCAGCAACCGTATGCACGATTTCGAAGACACCGACGCCGTGCTGCATCAGCTTGACCGGCTCATTGGCCGAGGGCTGGCGGTGTTGATCCCGAAACAGGCAGGCCAGCGCGAAGACCGCTATCTGCATGCGCTGGGTGATCCGGCCGATATGGAGACAATCCTCGCCGCCCGCGCGCATCCGGCAGAGCGCAATAGCGGCGGCGGCCATTCGGGCAGCTCGGCGATGGCGGAGAGGGTCGAAGCCCTCGAAGCCCGCATCGCCGCCCTGGAAGAACGACTGGCATTGCTGGAAGGTTGAGAGCGGCTCCGAGGAATTCTAAGCCTGGTGCAAAACCTGTGGAAGCGAGCTTGCTCGCGAAGGGGCGGGTACATCCACTGCATGTGCAGCGGCGGATATACCGTCTTCGTGAGCAAGCTCACTCCCACATGTCCCCTGTCTGCCGCGCGACAGCGTGCTGCCTGGAGATCGGTAGCCAAGCACACCCTGGCGTTACCCAAGCGCAAGTATCAACCCCGCGCGAACGCCGCCGCTGCCTGATACTGCTCCTCGGTGGGCGTCACGCCGGTGTAAAGAATGAACTGCTCCAGCGCTTGTATCGCCGCCACTTGATCGCCGGTGACCAGGCGTTTGCCGAGGCGCTCGGCCTCGACAATGAACGGCGTGCGCGCCGGCGTGGCGACTACGTCAAACGCCGTGTCGGCCTGCTCGATGGCGGACACGTCGAAGGCCAGCGCATCGGCCTGATCGCCAGCCATCCCCAGCGGGGTGACGTTGACCAGCAGCGGCGGGCGCTCGCTGCCCAGCTCGGCTTGCCACGCGAAGCCGCAGGTCTGTGCAAGCGCCCTGCCCGCCTTCTCGTTGCGCGCCACGATCAACCCGTCAGTAAAGCCGGCGTCACGCAGGGCACAGGCGACGGCCTTGGCCATGCCACCACTGCCGCGCAAGGCAAAGCGGGTGCGCGGCACTTCATGGGTATCGACCAGTTGGGCGATGGCGATGTAATCGGTGTTGTAGGCTTTCAAGTGGCCATCGGTATTGACGATGGTGTTGATGGATTGAATGGCGTCGGCGGACGCGTCCAGTTCATCGACCAGTGCAATAGAGGCTTCTTTAAACGGCATCGACACGCCGCACCCGCGAATGCCCAATGAACGCATACCGGCAATGGCTGCAGGCAGGTCGTTTGGCGAAAAGGCCTTGTAATAGAAGTTCAAGCCCAACTGTTGATACAGGTGGTTGTGGAAGCGCACGCCGAAGTTGCCCGGGCGTCCGGCCAGCGACATGCACAACAGCGTTTCCTTACTGGCAGTGACCAACATGAAATCTCCCGAGTGGTATTAGAAGACGCCTGGGGAAAGGCGTAGAATCGCGACGCTGCGCCGAACGCGGCAAAGCCATTGTCATTAAAAGTGTCGAATACCTTACACAAAATTTACGCAACGGCCTCGCAGATATTTCCGAAACCGTTGTCTGAGAAGTTATCCCGTGGCAGTGCCTGAGCGTAACGCAGGCTCGCGACAACGGGACTGAACACCGAGGAACAGTCATGATTCGTCAGATCCCCAAAGT
>NZ_JASCOY010000201.1:0-2775 GCF_029960075.1 Pseudomonas sp. PS02290 | reverse complement strand
GGCTGAAGCCGGTCCTACGGTGTGCACGCATTGCTTTTAGTGGGACCGGCTTCAGCCGGGAAGAGGCCGGTGCGGCAATACCCATTTTTCGGTGGTACCCCTGATCGTTCCCACGCTCCGCGTGGTAACGCAGCCACGGACGCTCCGCGTCCAGCAGACGACGCGCAATCTGGTCTGAGCAAGTTGACGCGGAGCGTCATGGGAGGTGTTACCACGCGGAGCGTGGGAACAATCTGCTTCTCATCAAATCCCAGGCACAAAAAAAGCGACCCTAAGGTCGCTCTCTTTGTCGTTACGAGGAGTTCAAGGGCCTCGTAACTCAATATGGCGCAGCGGACGGGACTCGAACCCGCGACCCCCGGCGTGACAGGCCGGTATTCTAACCGACTGAACTACCGCTGCGCGTAACACTTGAAACGAATGGTGGGTGATGACGGGATCGAACCGCCGACATTCTGCTTGTAAGGCAGACGCTCTCCCAGCTGAGCTAATCACCCTTCGCTTCGGTCTGGCGCGCATTCTACGGAGCGATCAAAAAGCTGGCAAGCACTTTTTGAAATAAATTTTATAATCCTTCCAAAGGCTTACATCAGGGTTGGCCGCAGGGTCACAGCAGCGAATAATGCCCCCCTTTGTATAAAGGAGAGATGTACCCCATGTGGTTCAAAAACCTGCTTGTCTATCGCCTGACCCAGGACCTGCCATTTGACGCCGAGGCGCTGGAAACCGCGTTGGCGACCAAGCCTGCACGTGCCTGTGCCAGCCAGGAGTTGACCACTTACGGTTTCATCGCCCCGTTCGGCAAGGGCGAAGACGCGCCACTGGTGCACGTCAGCGGTGATTTCATGCTGATCTCGGCGCGCAAGGAAGAACGCATTCTGCCCGGCAGTGTGGTCAACGATGCCTTGAAAGAGAAAGTCGAAGAGATCGAGACCGAGCAGATGCGCAAGGTCTACAAGAAGGAACGCGATCAGCTCAAGGATGAAATCATCCAGGCCTTCCTGCCCCGCGCCTTTATCCGCCGCTCGGCCACTTTCGCCGCCATCGCCCCCAAGCAAGGCGTGATTCTGGTCAACGCTTCCAGCCCCAAGCGCGCCGAAGACCTGCTGTCGACCCTGCGTGAAGTGGTCGGCTCGTTGCCAGTCCGCCCCGTGACCGTCAAGACCGCGCCAACCGCTGTGATGACCGAATGGGTCAAGACCAGCCAGACCGCCGAGCACTTCTTCGTGCTGGACGAGTGCGAACTGCGCGACACCCACGAAGACGGCGGCATTGTGAAATGCAAACGTCAGGACCTCACCAGCGACGAAATCCAGCTGCACCTGAGCACCGGCAAAGTCGTCACTCAGCTGTCGCTGGCGTGGCAGGACAAGCTGTCGTTCGTGCTGGACGACAAGCTCGGTATCAAACGCCTGAAGTTCGAAGACCTGCTGCAGGATGAAGCCGAGCAGAACGGCGGCGACGATGCGCTGGGTCAGCAGGACGCCAGCTTCACCCTGATGATGCTGACATTCGGCGAGTTCCTGCCGGAGCTGATGGAAGCACTGGGCGGCGAAGAGATTCCCCAGGGGATCTGATTTCGCCTGACGGCGCAGGAGCCGGCTTGCTGGCTCCTTCCGTTTCCGGGTTCATTCATACCAATAAGAAAGGAGCAGGCCATGCGTGCCCTGGCTGCGTTGAGTCGTTTTGTCGGTAATACCTTCGCGTACTGGGTGCTGTTGTTCGCCGTGCTGGCGTTCCTGTTCCCGTCCTGGTTCATCGGCCTCAAGTCGTACATCGTGCCGTTGCTGGGGCTGGTGATGTTCGGCATGGGCCTGACCCTCAAGCTTGATGATTTTTCTGAAGTCGTGCGCCATCCCTGGCGCGTGGCTCTGGGGGTGGTCGCGCATTTCGTGATCATGCCCGGCGTGGCCTGGCTGCTTTGCCAGCTGTTTCACCTGCCGCCGGAAATCGCCGTGGGCGTGATTCTGGTCGGCTGCTGCCCGAGCGGCACGTCGTCCAACGTCATGACCTGGCTGGCCAAGGGCGATCTGGCGCTGTCGGTGGCCATCGCCGCCGTCACCACCCTCCTCGCCCCGCTGCTGACCCCGGCGCTGATCTGGCTGCTGGCCTCGGCGTGGCTGCCGGTGTCCTTCATGGAAATGTTCTGGTCGATCCTGCAGCTGGTGATGCTGCCGATCGTGCTCGGCGTCATCGCTCAACGTTTACTCGGCGCCAAGGTGAGTTTTGCCGTCGACGTGCTGCCGCTGGTGTCGGTGGTGAGCATCGTGATGATCGTCTGTGCAGTGGTGGCGGCGAGTCAGGCGAAGATTGCCGAGTCGGGCCTGTTGATCATGGCCGTGGTGATCCTGCACAACAGCTTCGGTTTTCTGCTGGGTTACTTCACCGGCAAGCTGTTCAAGTTGCCACTGGCTCAGCGCAAATCGCTGTCCTTGGAAGTCGGCATGCAGAACTCAGGTCTCGGCGCCGCCCTGGCCGCTGCGCACTTTTCGCCACTGGCGGCGGTGCCGAGCGCGCTGTTCAGCGTCTGGCACAACATTTCGGGCGCGTTGCTTTCGACGTACTTCCGCAAGATGACGCCGGATGCGGTGGTTGCGGACGAGAAGCCGGTTGTAGGCTGACCGGCCGCGCAACTGGCTTGCTCTTTGTGGGAGATTCCCGGTCACCCACCAGTCGTCCAGCAGATGCGATCCATGTGGGAGTGAGCTTGCTCACGAAGAGGCCGGTACATCCGCTCATTTTTCTGCGGCAGGAATACCGTCTTCGTGAGCAAGC
>NZ_JASCOY010000200.1:0-2854 GCF_029960075.1 Pseudomonas sp. PS02290 | reverse complement strand
TGTCCATTCACCGCCAATCGCGACTTGGGTGCAGGCTGAACGCAGGTCTCGCGCAGTGGGCCGAGCCGCATGGATGCGGCGAGAGCGCCGTCAGGGCATGGATGCCCGTTCGGCGCGGGCCCACGGAGCGAGGCCGGAGTGAAGGAACCCCGACGCAGGAGGGGCCTAGCCAGGAGCACAGGCCCTTGGTTACTTGGGGCTTTATCAAGTAACTCGCCGAAGGCGAAACCGTCTGCCCCCAGGCAGACGCTTTTGATCCTCAACAACAGCCCCGATGATCACCGCGCCTTGCGAAACGTAAAATTAATCCGCTGCTCCCCCAACTGCGGATGCTCCGCCTGCCGAATCGGCAACACCCCATGAAAGCGCAGCCGATCAACCCCGCCCCACACCACCACATCCCCATGAAACAACGGCACCCGCTGAGTCGGATCACTGCGCCCAAGCCCGCCAAACAAAAACATCGCCGGCAAGCCCAGCGAAACCGACACCACCGGCCACTCCAAACCGCGCTCATCCTTATCCTGATGAAGCGACATCTTGGCTCCGGGGATGTAACGATTGATCAGACACGCATCCGGCACAAACCCCGCAAACCCGGCAGCTGAAGCCGCCGCCACCGCCAGCTCCATGAACACCTCAGGCATCGCTGGCCATGGCTCACCCGTGAGCGGATCGATGGGGGAATATTTATAGCCACTTCGGTCAGTGGTCCAGCCGAAGTCCCCGCAACTGCTCAACGCCACCGACATCGTGTAACCACCGGGCGTGACCATATGGCGGAACGGCGCCTGGGTCAGCACCGACTCCAGCGCAGGCAGCAATGACTCGATGAAAGGCAAAGCGAAGCCACGAAACACAAACGACGCCGGCCCGATCTGCTCATGTGAAGGCGGTTGCGGCGTATCCTCCGCGAACAGATCAAACGTCGCCGGCGTCGTGCCTTTGCGCTGCATCACCATGGGCTTCCCCAATCAGATTTCGGCTACAGCGCTTTGCTGACCTTCACATCGCTGATGACATCGGTGCTGTCGCCGTGCATCTTCTGCAGGGCGGCCAGGGCCTCATCGGCGGAGGGCGACTGCAACAGGGCAAACTCGAAACGACGCTCGCCGTTGAGCTTGTAGCTGATTGCGTATTTGACGACGGGGGCAGGGGTGCTCACATTTTACTCCTGGAAAAAACTGACCGGATGTTCGCAAAAAAAATACAAAGATTTCACGCCAGCCGGTGTTCAATGGCGCTTTGGCTCAATAGCGCATCAGCTCAGACGCGAGGACGAGCGGCGAACGATTTTGATCGAATGGGTGAAGGCAGTCTTGCGCCCGCCATGGCTGTCGAGCTTGCGGCCGGCGGTGTCAATGGTGATGTTCCAGAAGCCGGTGCTGGGCACCGCGATTTTGGCGGGGAAACGGTCAAACGCGCCGCCGTGGTAAGTGTGACGACCGCCGTTTTTGAAGCTGCGGAAGTTGGCATCACTCATCAGGCGTATGTTGCAAAGCTGGGAGCATTCGATGACGACCATGTCGTCTTCGTTGAGGTGCTCGCGCTGGTGTACGAATTTCATGGGTGTCTCCGGAGACAGCGTTCTCGAAAACCCGAAACCATAGCACGACGAGCCTGGGCATTGATCTTCCCGGCGGGTTTTATTGATCGTGGACTCGCTTGAATCGACGCAAGGCTGACCGCCAGGCTGGCAGTTAAAAAAGCACACGCGCGGGATTTAATCCGGGTCGGGCTTGTCGTAAGCACCTTTACTGGAGGGATTGTATGAAATTGGCGGTTGTTATTCTGGCCCTGGCGATGACCGGTTGCGCCACAGTTACGGACATCGAACACACCCCGGCGACCATGAGCGTCATGTCCGGCAAGTCGCCGAAGGATTATGCCGCGTGCTTTGTCGGACGCATCTCTGACAGCCGCAAGCCGCCGCAGATCGAGCCGCACAAAGAGGGCCTGCGCATCATCGTTCCACAGAAGTTGCTGACCAGTGACCCTGCTGCCATCGTCGACATCGAGACCCGCTCCAGCGGCAGCTCGATCAAGCTGTTCGAACGCCTGTCGAACAACCCCCTGCGGCCCAAGGACGTGCAGCACGCCGTGACGGCCTGTATCTCGGGCGAGTGACGCGATTGCGGGGCGAATCAAGGGTGACGCGGTTCAACGGTTAGACGGTCGAGACGTTATTTGCAGACCACCAGCACTGTGCGGTTTTTATAGTTGCCGACATCGACACCCAGGGTCTTGTCGTCTTCCTTGGGTTGCGGCGTGCCGTTGGTGCTGACGATGTTGTAGCCGGTGCCCGCACAGGAAGCGTCAGCCTTTTCGTAGCAGGCGGCCCAGGACATGGCTTCGCCGGAGCAGTCGATGCTCAACGCCTGCTTGCCGTCTTTGAGGTAAGTGTTCTGCGCAGTCGCGCAGCCGGTCAGGGCCAGTACAGCAATGACGGATAAGATCTTGATCATGGTGGAATGCTTCGCGATGAGGGCCGGTGTGGGAATTGCTAGTCTGAGACTGAGAGGCGGTGCCATCGTTCCGGCATCACCGTAGATTTTTTGCAGGACTTGCTCGGCGATATCCGTGGCCGAATCTGCGAAGGAGAGGCCTCGGCCGCACTCCATTGCGGAGCGGGCCGGGCCGCCTGATCAGTCCTTCTTGTCAGCCCGACGACGCGGGGCTGGCGTGTCTTCGAACACGGCGGCGACTTCGATGGCGCTGCTCTCGCTGGAGAACGGGCCTGCCACGGCTTCACCGTCGTGGCCGACCAGCCACCACTGGCCGTCCTGGAGCTTTTTGATCTGGTAACCGTTCACGCTTTTGACTTCAGACATCGACTCGTCTCGATTAGTAATTC